>NZ_JAGSYB010000002.1 GCF_025685415.1 Terriglobus aquaticus | reverse complement strand
CACAAGCAGAAGGGCCGCATCGTTCGATGCGGCCCTTCGGTGTTGCATGTGAGCTTGCATGGGGCAGACGCGAAGCGCATCTGCTCCATGCAGTGGCTTACTTGATGATTTCGGTGATGGTTCCGGCGCCCACGGTGCGTCCGCCTTCCCGGATGGCGAAGCGCAAGCCCTTCTCCATCGCGACCGGCGTGTGCAGCGTGACCTCGAGCGAGACGTTGTCGCCAGGCATCACCATTTCCGTGCCTTCCGGCAGCTTGGCCGAACCCGTCACGTCCGTCGTACGGAAGTAGAACTGGGGACGGTAGCCGTTGAAGAACGGCGTGTGACGGCCGCCTTCTTCCTTCGACAGGACGTAGATCTCACCCTTGAACTGGGTGTGCGGCGTGATCGATCCCGGCTTGGCCAACACCATGCCGCGCTCCACGTCTTCCTTCGCGATACCGCGCAGCAACAGACCCGCGTTGTCGCCCGCCAGACCCTCGTCCAGCTGCTTCTTGAACATCTCGACGCCGGTGACCACGGTCTGGCGCGTCTCGCGGAAGCCCACGATCTCCGCAGGTCCACCCACGTTGATCTTGCCGCGCTCGATACGGCCCGTCACCACCGTGCCACGGCCCGAGATCGAGAAGATGTCTTCGATCGGCATCAGGAACGGCAGGTCCACCAGGCGGTCCGGCTGCGGAACGTTCTGGTCCACCGCTTCCATCAGCTCGTCGATCTTGGCTTCCCACTGCGCTTCACCGTTCAGCGCGCCCAGGGCCGATCCACGGATCACGGGGACGTCGTCGCCCGGGAAGTCGTACTTCGTCAGCAGCTCGCGAACTTCCATCTCGACCAGGTCGATCAGCTCGGCGTCTTCCACCGCATCGCACTTGTTCAGGAACACCACGATGTACGGAACGCCAACCTGGCGAGCCAGCAGAACGTGCTCCTTGGTCTGCGGCATCGGGCCGTCGGTCGCCGCAACCACCAGGATCGCGCCGTCCATCTGCGCCGCACCCGTGATCATGTTTTTGATGTAGTCGGCGTGGCCGGGGCAGTCCACGTGGGCATAGTGACGGTTCGCCGTCTCGTACTCCACGTGCGCCGTCGCGATCGTAATACCGCGCTCACGCTCTTCCGGTGCGTTGTCGATCGTGTCAAACGAACGGAATGCAATCTTCGGGTTGTGCTTCGACAACACCTTCGTGATCGCCGCCGTCAGCGTCGTCTTGCCGTGATCGATGTGCCCAATCGTGCCCACGTTCACGTGGGGCTTGGACCGGTCAAATTTTTCCTTCGCCATCTCACTTACTCCAAAGTCAAAAGCCGCTTGCCAGGCAGCTCATCCAAATTACCCAAGTTCGGGCTGCCGCACCATACGGCTCCAAGCCCAGGAAAACTTCGCAGAAGAGCCGGGCAAACAGCCCGGCTATCCGCTTACTCATGCCGCAGATCCGCGCGAAGCGCATCCGCTGCATGCAATGCCTACTTCTCGCGACCCTGAACCTTCGCGATGATCTCTTCACTCACCTGCTTCGGCGCTTCTTCATACTGCGCAAACTGCATGGTGAAGTTACCGCGGCCCTGCGTGGATCCGCGCAGGTTGGTCGCGTAGCCGAACATGGTCGACAGCGGAACCGTCGCCTTGATCGCCTGCACACCACCCACCATCTCCATGCCTTCGATACGGCCGCGGCGGCTGTTTAGATCGCCGATCACCGTGCCCATGTAGTCTTCCGGAACGGTGACTTCGACAGCCATCACCGGCTCCAGCAGAACGGGCTTTGCCTTCTTCGCGGCATCCTTGAACGCCATGGAGCCGGCGATCTTGAATGCCATTTCGTTCGAGTCCACATCGTGGTAGCTGCCGTCGTACAGGCTCACTTTGATGTCGACCATCTCGTAGCCAGCAAGCACGCCGCCCTGCATCGCTTCCTGGATGCCCTGGTCGATCGGCTTGATGTACTCCTTGGGGATCGCTCCGCCCTTGGTGTCGTTCGAGAACTCGTAGCCCTTGCCAGGCTCGTTCGGCTCGATGCGAATTTTCGCGTGGCCGTAGTTACCCGAACCACCCGTCTGACGAATGTATTTGCCTTCCGCCTCAGCCTGCGTGCGGATCGTCTCGCGGTAGTTCACCTGCGGCTTACCGACGTTCGCCTCGACCTTGTGCTCACGCATCATGCGGTCGACAATGATCTCCAGGTGCAACTCGCCCATACCGCTGATGATCGTCTGACCGTTGGTCTGATCAGTCCGCACGCGGAAGGTCGGATCTTCCTGGGCCAGCTTCGACAGCGCGATGCCCATCTTTTCCTGGTCGGCCTTCGTCTTCGGCTCTACCGCAACCTCGATTACCGGCTCGGGGAAGTCGATCGACTCGAGCACCACCGGTGCCTTGTCGCTGCAGATGGTATCGCCCGTGATCAGGTTCTTCAGACCCACGGCCGCGCAGATATCACCGGCAAGAATCTCGTTGATCTCTTCGCGCTTGTTCGCGTGCATCTTCAGCAGGCGGCCGATGCGCTCCGTCTTGCGCGTACGCGGATTGAGCACCGAGTCGCCGGTCTTCAGCGTGCCCGAGTAGTTGCGGATAAAGATCAACTGGCCGACGAACGGATCGGTCATGATCTTGAACCCGAGGGCCGAGAACGGCTCGTTGTCGTCCGGCTTGCGGATCAGTTCCTTTTCCGGATCGTCCGGGTCATGTCCGATCATCGGCGGGATGTCCAGCGGGCTGGGCAGGTAATCGACCACCGCGTCCAGCAGCGTCTGCACGCCCTTGTTCTTGAACGACGAACCCATCAGCACCGGGAAAATATGCATGCCGATCGTCGCCTTGCGGATCGCAGCCTTCAGCTCGGCCTCGGTCGGTTCCTCGCCTTCCAGGTACTTCTCCATCAGGGCGTCGTCCTGATCGGCAACCGCCTCGATCAGGGCCGTGCGGAACTCCTGCGCCTTGTCCTTCAGGTCAGCCGGAATCTCTTCCACGGAGTACTGCGCGCCCATGGTCTCGTCGTGCCACAGAATGGCCTTCATCTTGACCAGGTCGACCACGCCGGCAAACTTCGCTTCGGCACCGATCGCGATCTGTGTCAGAACAGCGCGCGCACCCAGACGGTCAACGATCGTCTTGGTCGCGTACTCGGCATCGCCGCCGTTCTTGTCCATCTTGTTGATGAAGCAAATGCGCGGGACCTTGTACTTGGTCGCCTGGCGCCATACCGTCTCCGACTGCGGCTGCACGCCCGCGACCGCATCGAAGCACGCCACCGCGCCGTCCAGCACGCGCAGCGAACGCTCCACCTCGGCCGTAAAGTCCACGTGGCCTGGGGTGTCGATGATGTTGATGCGGATGCCGTTCCACATGCAGGTCGTCGCGGCCGACGTGATCGTGATGCCGCGCTCCTGCTCCTGCTCCATCCAGTCCATCGTCGCGGTGCCTTCGTGCACTTCGCCGATCCGGTGGTTCACACCGGTGTAGAACAGGATGCGCTCGGTCGTCGTCGTCTTGCCGGCGTCGATGTGGGCCATGATGCCGATGTTGCGGCATTTATTCAGCGGAATTGTGCGTGCCACGTTTCAGTTCTCTCTGCGGAGCCGGGCTCCGCGGTGGGGTTCAGTTGTTTCGGTTCCGCCCACTGCTCTGCAACTTGACTTGCAGCTGTAGTGCACCAGCGTGCGGTTACATTTCAATAAACTTCGACTTTGCTGCTACAAGGAAAACCGGCGCTGCAAGAGCCGCCGGTTTCCGAGCAACAGAGCCAAACAAAGAGAGGTGCTCTTACCAGCGGTAGTGCGCGAAGGCCTTGTTCGCCTCGGCCATGCGGTGCACGTCTTCCTTCTTCTTCATCGCGGCGCCACGGCCATTGGCAGCGTCCAGCAGCTCGGCCGTCATCTTCTCGACCATGCCCTTCTCGCCACGCGAACGGGCATACGTTACCAGCCAGCGGATCGCGAGCGATGTGCGGCGCTCCGGGTTCACTTCGATCGGCACCTGGTAGTTCGCACCGCCCACGCGACGGCTCTTCACTTCCAGCAGCGGCTTCACGTTCTCCACGGCCTTCTTGAACAGCTTCAGGGCATCGTCTCCGCCACCCTTGGCTTCCAGTCCGGTCATCGACGCGTAGAAGATCTTCTGCGCGGTCGACTTCTTGCCGCCCCACATCATGCTGTTCACGAACTTGGTAACGAGCGTGGAACCGTACACCGGATCGGCGACGACCTCACGCTTGGCGATATGACCTTTTCTTGGCATCTCTTCTCTTTTCTTCTTCCCCCAGCGCCGTAGACCTCTCAAGCATCTGGGCTTGGTTACAGGCAGCGCGCCATGCCGGCGCGCCGCAAACTACTTGGCAGCGGCCTTCGGACGCTTTGCGCCGTACTTCGAGCGGCTCTGCAGACGCTTTGCCACGCCCACGGAGTCCAGCGTGCCGCGAACGATGTGGTAGCGAACACCCGGCAGGTCCTTCACACGGCCACCGCGGATCAGCACAATCGAGTGCTCCTGCAGGTTGTGGCCTTCGCCCGGAATGTACGAGGTGACTTCAATGCCGTTCGTCAGGCGAACACGCGCAACCTTGCGCAGCGCCGAGTTCGGCTTCTTCGGCGTCTGGGTGTACACGCGGGTGCACACGCCGCGGCGCTGCGGCGAGCCCTGCAGAGCGGGGCTGGCCGTTTTGTAGTTCGGCGCGGTGCGCCCCTTCTTCACAAGCTGATGAAACGTAGGCACAGATGAACTCCTGAATCGAAAACGTAGAAACGTGGAACTGCTCTTGAAACCAAACTGCTGAACCTGGCGTTAGGAACCGGCCCTGTGCACGGAAACCGCGCCGCCGGCCTGGCCTCCTCCACAGCGGCTCTGACACACGCTCCAGGAGACCTCTCCCACGCACACCGGTACAACAGGCGCACCACGGAGACTTCGCAACCCTCTCACTCTATCAATGCTGGCGGAAAGCGTCAACCGCGGCACTCGGCTTCCAGGTAAGCCCTATCCCGTGAGGCGCCTCGCCGAACCTTCCGTTCCCGGCGTACCATTCCACCGGAGACGCCAGACCTCGCCTGCGACCATCCAGACCCAACGCGGGATCGGGAAACCACCATCTTTAATTGCAGGGAGACCCGCCATGCCCGAAGACATAAACCCGGATCGCAATTACAACTCTCCACCGCCGGGCCAGGCGCCCGTCGCGGCCGACCAGACCGAGGCGCACGAGCAGAGCTATCCGTTGGAGGAAGCCATGAAAGCTCAGGCTGCCCTCCGCACCGCCGCCCGCATGCCTCCCGAACGCTTTCCGCTGCCACAGATCATCGCCATGTTCTCCGACGAGATCGAAGCTCTCCGCAACCAGGGCCGCCCGGACAAAGAAATTGCCATGATCATCTCCGGCGCCTCCACCATGCGCGTCACCGAGGCCGAAATCCAGAAGTTCTACGCCACCCCGGAACAGCGCCAGAAGGAGCCGCTCGGCGCGCGGTAGCGGCCATCCAGTGCGGGGCATCTGCCGAGGAACCAGCGATCGTTGCGACGGGCATCCCGCAAGCACCTTCCGCATCACACCTCCAAGCTGCTACACACACCTGCAAGCCCCTCAAGGAGACGTGAGTGTCCAAATCCGTTCGCACTACCTTGGCGGTTGTTCTGCTGCTCTGCACTGGCGCATTCTTTGCGCCGACGTCGGCTTCAGCGCAATCCCGTCACTACCGCCACCATCGTCACCATCACCACCACCCACATCGCTAGCAAAAGGAGGGGGCTCTGGTGCAGAGCCCCCTTTCTTCCTGGCCGCGCAACTCGCCCCACGGCTGCGGTCGGATTTCCCCGGTCGACTCTACCGGCGCTAAAACCGCCCCAGGCCCGCGCAGAACCGGCACCGCCCTGCCGCCCTCGGCCGTATCGCATATCCTCAAAGGATGTCGTTTGCGCCAGCGCCCCGCCGCGCTCTCTTCGCCTGCACCGCCCTCGCCGCAACCACACTTTCCCTCGCTGCCCAGCGCCCGCAGCCAGGCACCGCGCCAGACATGACGCTGGCCCAGCCCAGCCCGCGCGTCGCCGCCGCCATGCAGGCGCTTGAAGGCCAGCGCAACTCCGGCCTTCGCCAGCCCGGCGCGGTCGAGATTTCGCCCGACGGCAAGCAAATTGCCTGGACCCTGTACGGTGGCGGCGCAGCTCCCGGCGGCCGTCGCGGCGGTGGTGGCGGTGCTATCCACATCAGCGCCATCGAGAGCCCCAAACCTGAGGACACCGCCGTGACCGCCGGCGAAGGCTGCTCCAGCTCCAACCCGCGCTGGTCGCCCGACGGCAAGACCCTCGCCTTTACCGCTACCTGCGCCGACGGCCAGCCCCAGCTCTGGCTCCGCGACAACGCATCCGGCTCTGTCAAGCAGCTCACCCACATCACCGGTGCCATGACCTCGCCCGCCTGGGCGCCTGACGGCTCGTCCATTGGCTTCCTCTACGTCGAGAACGCGACCCGCGCCGCCGGCGCCCTCGCCGCCATGAAGCCGCCCGCCGGCGTCATCGGCGAAGACGGCGTCGAAGTTCAATGGGTCGCAGCCGCCGATGCAAAGACGGGAGCAATCTCCGTCCTGACCCCGAAAGCGTTACACGCCTATGAGTTCGACTGGGCACCCGACGCGAAGCACATCGCCTTCACCGCTTCGAACCCGCCCGGCGAGAACACCTGGTGGATCGCGCAGATGTACACCGTGCCCGTCGGCCAGCCTGACGCAGCGAAGAGCATCCTCAACCCGCAGCGCACGATTGCCTCGCTCAGCGGCCTTCAGATCGCCGTCCCGCGCTACTCGACCAACGGCAAGGACATCGCCTTCATCGGTGGCCTCATGAGCGACCAAGGCTCCACCGGCGGCGACATCTACCTTATGGGTGCGGACGGCTCCGGCCTGCAGGACCTCACGCCGGGCCGCCCCTCCACGCCCGTCTACCTGGCCTGGGCCGACCCCGACCACATCGTCTTCTCCGAAGACGTCAGCGGCAAATCGCACCTCGGCCTGCTCGGCACCAACAAGAAGGAGCTCTTCTCCGGCTGGACCGAGCCGCAGTCCATCGGCAGCGGCCGCGCTTCGCTCTCCTTCTCTTTCTCGCCCACCGCGCGCGCTCTCGCCTTCGTCTCCGGCGGTCCGGACAAGGCGCCCGAAATCTACGCCGGCGACTTCCGCGGCATCCGCCCCGTCAGCCACCTGAACGACGCGATCAAGCCCACTGCAAAGACTGTTTCCGTCGAATGGACCAACGACAACTTCCACGTCCAGGGCTGGCTCACCCTGCCCGCCAACTACGATCCGTCGAAGAAGTACCCCATGATCGTCGACGTGCACGGCGGTCCCTCGGCTGAGGTGCCTCCATCGTTCGGCGGCAACAGCATCTACACCCAGCTCGGCTACTTCCTTCTGCGGCCAAATCCGCGCGGCTCCTTCGGCCAGGGCGAGGCGTTCGTGCAGGCCAACCGCAAGGACTTCGGCTACGGCGATCTCCGCGACATCCTCGCCGGCGTCGACCAGGTCGAAAAACAGTACCCCGTCGACGACAACCGCCTCGGCCTTACCGGCTGGAGCTACGGCGGCTTCATGACCATGTTCGGCGTCACCCAGACTCACCGCTTCCACGCCGCGGTCGCGGGCGCCGGCATCTCCGATTGGCTCAGCTACTACGGCGAAAACTCGATCGACCAGTGGATGGTCCCGTTCTTCGGCGCCTCCGTCTACGACGACCCCAAGGTCTACGAGAAGAGCTCAGCCATCACCTACATCAAGAATGTGAAGACCCCGACCCTGGTCATCGTCGGCGACCGCGACGGCGAGTGCCCCGCGCCCCAAAGCTACGAGTTCTGGCACGCCCTCCGCGCCGAAGGCGTCAAGACCCAGCTCGTCATCTACCCCGCTGAAGGCCACGGCTTCGTCAACCCCGTCCACATCCGCGATCGCAACATCCGCACCGCGGACTGGTTCGAGCAGTACCTGAACGGACAGCCAGGCGCAGACCAGCGCGCCTCCACCCGTTAGCACGACTCCGATCTACTTCACTCTCGTGCGTTCTTTGCGCCAAGAAGAAGCCGTCTATTTGGTGCACATTCCATCCATGAATGGATAAGTAGGGCTGCTTATTCGCACGTCTCGCTAACTTCGCCCACATCTTCAGAAGCTCTTGGTCCCCTGATCCACTTGGCGCAGAGGGTCAGGTCGAGCGCAGCGACAGGATAAAAGCTCCATCGGTTCAGTGCTAAATGGGAATGCCAGAAGGCAGCGATGAGCGCGAGGTGTGACACGCTAAAGATAAAAGCTACCAACCAAAACCTCATCGTTCTGTGCAGAAACCAATGATCGCGCGCGATCAGCAGTCCGAAGTAGAACGAGAAGTAAGCAACGTTCCCACAAGCACCTTTACCGAATGAGTCAAAGACCAGCCGAGCTGGAAGTGCGAGAAAGGCTGCAGCAAACATCCATCCCATGGTCATGCGAGCACCGGGCTTGTTGTAGTCGGCATCTGCCTTCAATGAAATGAACTCAAATTCGTCCCGCACCAGCTGCCTCGAATCTCACAAGGTGGTACACCGATCAGACTAAGTAAAGAATGACCGGTTTGCATCCCCACCCACCTCGTCCTACACTTCCAAGAACCCTATGCTCGTAGTACCCGTACCAGAAGCCCTCACCTTCGACGACGTCCTGCTCGTCCCCGCCTTCTCCGACGTCGTTCCCACTCAGGTCTCCACCGCCACGCGACTCACGCGCCGCATCACCCTCAACACGCCGCTGCTCTCCGCGGCCATGGACACCGTCACCGAGTCCCGCCTCGCCATCGCCATGGCCCAGGCCGGCGGCATGGGCGTCGTCCACCGCAACCTCACCATCCAGCAGCAGGCGTCGGAGATCGATAAGGTTAAGCGTTCCGAGTCCGGCATGATCGTCGACCCGGTCACCATCGAACCCGACCAGCCCATCGCCGCAGCGCTCGAAGTAATGCGCCGCTATAAAATCTCCGGCGTTCCCGTCACCAACAAGGGCAAGCTCGTCGGCATCCTCACCAACCGCGATCTCCGGTTCGTCAACCGCACCGACATCCCCATCTCCGACGTGATGACCAAGGAAAACCTCATCACCGTCCCGGTCGGCACCACCCTTGAAGACGCCGAGCACATCCTGCACCAGCATCGCGTCGAAAAGCTCCTGGTTGTCAACGATGCCTTCGAACTCAAGGGCCTCATCACCGTCAAGGACATCCAGAAAAAGCTGAAGTACCCCAACGCCTGCAAGGACGAGCAGGGCCGCCTCCGCGTCGCCGGCGCTATCGGCGCGACCGGCGACTACCTGGAACGCGCCGCCGCCCTGGTCGAGGCCCGTGCCGACGCCCTCGCCATCGACTCCGCCCACGGCCACTCCTCGCGCGTGCTCGATGCCGTCGCCCAGGTCAAGAAGCGCTTTCCACAAGTCGATCTGCTCGCCGGCAACATCGCCACCTACGACGGCTGCAAAGCGCTCATCGATGCCGGCGCAGACGCCGTCAAGGTCGGCATCGGCCCCGGCTCCATCTGCACCACCCGCATGGTCACCGGCGCCGGCATGCCGCAGATCACCGCTATCGCCGAGGCCGCCCGCGCCGCTGAGGAAGCCGGCATCTCCGTCATCGCCGACGGCGGTATCAAGTACTCCGGCGACATCACCAAGGCCATCGCCGCCGGCGCTGCTGTGATCATGATCGGTTCGCTCTTCGCCGGTGTGGACGAGTCGCCGGGCGAAACCATCCTCTACCAGGGCCGGACGTTCAAGGCCTACCGCGGCATGGGCTCACTCTCCGCCATGTCCCAGGGCTCAGGCGAGCGCTACTTCCAGGGCAAGGACGACCTCTCGCCACTGGCAGAGCAGAAACCCTCGCTCACCGCGCCCGAGCCCAGCAACAACAACCGCCTCGCCAAGTTCGTTCCCGAAGGCATTGAGGGCCGCGTACCCTACCGTGGACCGCTCGGCGACATGATCTACCAGCTCGTCGGCGGCCTTCGCAGCGGCATGGGCTATCTCGGCTGCTCCACCATCCCCGAACTGCAGCAGAACGCCCGCTTCGTCCGCATCTCCGGTGCCGGCCTCCGCGAATCGCACGTTCACGACGTCGTCATCACCCGCGAAGCTCCCAACTACCACGCCGAGTAGTCAGGCACTTCAGCATCACAGAACGCGGCCATCTTCGGATGGCCGTTTGCTGTTTCCGCCGCAATCGCCAGCAGCTTTTCACAGACCCTTCACAGCTAACACGAAAGTGGGAGACATCCTATCTACAGCAACACGCCACTTCCCCCAAAGGCCTGGAGGTCTTTCCCTTGCGCGGATTTGTTCCTGCTCTCTTCTCCCTTCTGTTGCTTCCTGTCGCCGCTCACGCCGACACCTTCAACATCTCCGTCAGTACAGACAGCACCACCTACTCCGGTTCCATCTCGGGCGCCAACCAGGGCGATGGCAGCTTTCTCATCACCTCCGTGTCGCCTGGTTTCGCGGGCTTTCCGGGCACCATCTCCGTCACGGATCCGACGAACTCCGTCTTCGGCGCGGATGATCTCTTCTTTCCCGCTGACTCCCGGCTCTTCGACGTGAACGGACTCGAGCTCTCCGGCATCTTCGGCACGGCGAACCTTTACCTCTTCAACGGCGGTCCGGGCTATTACATCCAGGGCTTCGACTCCGCCGGTAACTACTTCAATCAGGCAGCCACCGTCAGCCTCTCCACGTTAGGATCGGCACCCGAGCCCTCTAGCGTTCTGCTGTCCTTCACCGGCCTGCTTGCGATTGGCGGCGTCTTCCTCAGCAAGCGCTTCACCGCCTCAGCGTCTTCGGCTACTCTCGCGTAGTCATCCACCATTCTTCCGGCACAACAGAAAAGCCCGGCATCACTGCCGGGCCTTCTTTGCATCTGCACCCACTTAGTTCAAGTTGCCCGTCCGGGTCTGCGGCACGTACACCGACCCACCCAGGTCGCTGTCCGTAAACCCGAACACAAAGAACCGGTTCGGATTCGAGTTCGTCGCACCGTTGTAGTCCTGCAGGAAGTCATTATCGTTCGCCACCCACAGCGTGTGCGTCGCCACACCGTTCACCTGCACATCCGGCCCAAACGCTAAGCCCTCGATCTTCGCTGGGATCGTCGTTGCCGTGAACAGGTTCGTCGCAGTCAGGACGTTCACGATGTCCAGGAACAGCGTCTTCGACACCGCGTTCTGCGTCGCCTGCGGACCTGCCATGTTGCTCACATCCGTCGCGCCCGTAAACCGCACCTTGTACACCTGCTTGTACTTCGCCGAAGAGCCATCGCCCAGGCCCTTGCCGTCGCGCTCATCCACCAGGATCTCGTCGTTGTTCAGCGCAATGATCTCGCTCACGCCCGAGCCCTTCGTCAGGTTGTAGGCGTACTCGTGCGTCACGTTGCCGCTCGCCACGTCAATCGTCACAAAGCGCAGCAGGTTGGTCGCGCCCGCATTCTGATCCTGGATCAGCGGCGCCTGCACCATCGCCACCAGCGTCTTGCCATCCGGAGTCAGCGCCAGCCCTTCCACACCCTTGTTCGCCGTGCGTCCGCTCGTGTTGCCGCTAATCTCGGTGTCGCCCACCGGTGCCAGCTTGCTGACAAAGTACTTCGCCGGCAGCGTGAACGTCCGCGTGCGCGTACCCTTTGCGCGGTTGAACTGGTAGATATACGGGCCGTACTCGTCCGAAATAAACACGCTCAAACCATCGTTGGACAGCCGAATGCCTTCCGGATCCAGCCGCGCGTCGGCCGTATTGCCCGAGCTCTGCGTCGGGTCGAAATTGTCTGACCGCCCGGTGAAAAAGTACTGGCTCACATAGTTCTGCGCAGGCGCACCCGGCCCAACGCCCAGCCCCGCACCGCTGCCATACACCAGAGCCGACGGGCTCGACAGCAGTGTCGTCTTCTCAACCGTCGGCGCGATCGTAAACGGCAGGCCGCTTCCGCTCGTGTTCGCCTGCAGGTTCATCTTGATCGTGTGGAACCGGTTGATGTAGCTGTCCGTGTTGTCCACCAGCGCGTTGTACGTCACCGCGTTCGGCCCGCGGTCCGGCACCGCCAGGAAGCGATCCGTCGACACATACGTGATGCCCGATCCCAGGCCACCCAACTGGTTCGCCGGCACGCCATTCTCCAGCGTTCCCGTCAATCCAGACAGGTCCGCATCATAGCCGGCGCTTGTCCCGCTCAACGTACCTGTCGCCAACAACTTCACCTGTGCCTGCGCGCCCGCTGCGCACACAAACGCCACCATCGCCAATGCCCGCTGGGCAAACTTCGTGGAACCTGTCACGGCTGTACCTTCCGATCCTGTGAGGGGGAGTAGAAATCTGTGTCGGAAGTGTCTCGCGCCCCTGTGTACTCCACGTGAATCGTGGACAGAAGCCGCGCAGAGTTGTCCATTGTGAAAAGCGCAACGGGCAGGCTACTTGCCCGCGTTCACCCACCGCCGGAGTTGCGGGATCGTCAGCGTATCGCTCGTCGCCATGCCCGCTGGCAGAGACAGGTGCTCCATCACATACCGCCCATCGTTGCCGCTCCACGTCACCGCATACGGGTCCGACCAGCTCCGATGTACCGTGTGCACACGAAACAGCATCAGCACCTCAGGGTGATCGCCCGTTGGGCGGGCCAGCCCCACACCTTGCACTCCGCTGCACTGCACCGCGCCGTCCGTTCCGTTGTCGGCCAGCGGCTCAAACCGGGTCTTGCCCGCGGCATCGACCAGCAGCAGACCACACAGGTCGGTCCGCCGGTCGATCCCTTGCACCAGCCCCGGCTCTGCCGTGTAAAACTGCACCGGTAGCACGGAAACTTCCGGCTTGCCGGTAGTTTCCACGCGGAAGACCTGCCCACGCACGAACTGCAGGCCTTTTGCCCCGTCCGGCAGCAGACTCGTATCCAGCCGTGCCAGAACGCCTCGCGCCTCCGGCACTGGCAGCGGCTTCAGCACAAAACGCTGCGCTACGCCCATCGCCGCTGCAGTCGTCGCGGCGAGGCAGCACAACACCGTAACCGTGCTAGTCCGTCGCATGGCTATACGCCGCCGCCAGCTTCGTGTCATACAAGTTCTTCCGGTACGAGGGCCCGTTATAGCTGTTCGCAAACGCCGCCCAGTTCTTCTGTTGAATCGCGTGCAGCAGCGTCGGGTTCGAGTGAATGAATGACACGAACGCATCCAGTTGCTGCCCCACGGACTGGCACATCGCCCGCACAAACTGCCCCACCGTGCCGTACCCCGCCGCCGCAAAGTTCGCACCCATAATCTGGAACGCTCCCCACGACGCCGACTTCAGCGCCGCATCCGCATTCAGCGCATACGCATGCTGCAGCCGCACGTACTGGTCCGGCTCCGGAAAGGAATACCCGCCCGCCACCGGATTCGAGATCGCGGGATACCGCCCGTCATACCGCCGCAGCGTCAACCGGCTGAAGTAGTGCCGCTCAAACAGGATGGTCGGCCGCCCCATCTTGTCATACGGTCCTTTCGGTGACTCGATTGCGGTCACTGCCTTGATCGCGCGCACCTCGCAGTTCAGTCGCTTGGCCGCCTGCTGGTAGTCGTCCTCGCTCGGCCGATCCTCTCCCACAAACGGCGCCAGCACGATGCCGCCCAGCGCTCCTGCAAGCATCCGCCTCGGGCTCGTCTCCGAAAGCCGCCAGAACGTCTCGTCCTCCGGCTTCACAATGCCCGTCGGAAACGAGCTTCGCAATACGCGCCGCTGAAAGTTCACCACCGCCGCTGCAGTCGCGGAATCCCAGGTCCCGGTCGGGTTCACGTGGCTGCCCGTCAGCGCAGCGTTCCGGTCCAGCAGCCGCTGCACCAGGCGAACGTCGTTCGCGCGGTTCGGCATCCCCGGCCCCACTGCCTCAATCAGTCTCTGCTCAGGCATCGCCACTCCGGCCGCCACCGCACATCTGCGCCCTTAGTTGCCAATCTTGATGTCGGCGTAGTGGTTCTGGTTCAACTCAGGCTGCAGCGAAAACGACAGAATATGGTTCGTTCCGCCGCCACTCGTCACCATCCACGAACTCACCCATCCGCGAAACGTCAGGCTCAGGATCACGTCCGTCCGGTTCTCATCCGTCCAGAACTCCACCTTTACGTCCTTGATCTTGTCCCGCGTAGGCAGGTTGCACAGGTCAAACAGCTTCCGGACCGTCGCAAACGGGATCGCCTTCTGGTCGTGAATGTCCGCGGAGAACTCCAGCGTCGGCGCCATGCTGCCCATCTGCGGCAGCCCCGATCCATCCACCACCGACGAGATCCCAGCCAGGGTAGAGAACGTGTTCACCGTTAGGCCATCGATCGTGACGCTGCTATTCGAGGGATACTTCGCCAAGAAAACCTCACACTCGCCCGGATTGGCCCTTGCAGTCTAGCACCGACGCCGCGCGCCGAGGGACACCCGCAAAGCAGCTTCTTCAGCCGCTTTATCGCATGCAATCGGGCAATTGGAAACCTCACTCCTAGGACGAAAGTCCTCAATCTGTTCGAGCTTGAGCGACGCTCATCCCCAGATTACTGCGGTATGCAACCACATCGAACCAAACCGCGGTGCAGGGTTGACCCGCCGTTCCCCTTGATCTAGGCTCGAACCTGCGAGGCGAAGAAATGGCGAATACCACCGACACCCTGTTTCCCATCCTCCAGCCTCGCCTCACCGCCCTTGGTCGCGCCGCAGCCGATGCTGAACAGATCGACGTCGGCCACGACGTTCGCTTCCGCGCCCTCCAGAGCCGCTCGATCCTCAACAAATCCGTCAGCAAACGCCTGCACTGGATGGCGTGGTCTATCAACCCCTACCGCGGCTGCGAGTTCGGCTGCCGCTACTGTTACGCCCGCTACACCCACGAGTTCCTGGAAGGCTCACCGCAGCCGGACCAAGCCGCCGACCCCGGCCTTCGCGCTCCCGAGGCCTTTGAACGCGAGATCTTCGTCAAGCAAAATGCCGCCTGGCTCCTCGAACAGGACCTGCGCCGCCTCGCCAGGCAGAACCGACTGCACGAGGAGATCGCACTCGGCACCGCCACTGATCCCTGGCAGCCCATCGAGCGCCGATCCGGCGTCACCCGCAGCCTGCTGGAAGTCATGGCTCGCAAGCAGGGCCTGCGCCTCGGGATCGTGACCAAGTCCACGCTCATCGAACGCGACATCGATCTGCTGCAGCAGATCGACCAGCACAGCACGCTCGTCATCCACATCACTATCACCACGCCCGAGGCCGACCTCGCCCGCAAGCTCGAACCGCGCGCTCCACGTCCCGACCTTCGCCTCCGCACCGTCCAGCGGCTTCGCGAGGCAGGCATCCGCACCGGCATTCTGAACTCACCGCTGCTGCCCGGCATCACCGACGGCCCAACCGAGATCGATCGCATGGCCAAGCTCGCGAAGGAGGTCGACGCCAGCTTCTTCGCTGCGATGCCGCTCTTCCTCAAGAGCTGCTCCCGCCCGACGTACTTCCAGTTCATCCGCGACCACTTTCCGCACCTGCAGGCCGAGCACCTGGAACGCTTCCGCAGCATGGACTTCGCGGACCGCCCCTACCGCGAGCGCCTCAACGCCCTCGTCCAGGCAAGCTGCCGCCGCTACGGCCTCTGCGAACGCCTCACCGACGCCCTGCTCACCCGATACGCCGGCGACCCACAATCCGCGACCAGCGAACCCCGCGGCACCTCAGTCCAGGGCCGCACCTTCACCACGCAAAACCGCACCGCAGGGGTAAAGAAGCCCTCAGCCTCCGACCACGTCGGCCTGCAAGGCTCCCTCTTCGCCCTGAACTAAGCGGCGCCACGAACGACAAAAGCCGCTGCACCAGATTCAGTGCAGCGGCTTCTAAGTTGCTCAATGGCAGGAACTTGAGCGCAAGCTCAAGCAAAAGAAGAACTTAGCAGGCCATCTCTCCGCAACTCCCGCCGTATGAAGAACTTGCAAATTGGCAGGGGAGGGGGAGAGTCTACCCCTTCACGCTCTGCACAATCCCCTTAGCCCGCAAACCAGCCTCGATGTCTGAGAAGTAATCCTTCACTTCGCCCTGCGTCTTGATCCACCCCAGATAACGCCCGATGCCTTCCTCGATGGAGACCTGCGGAGCGTATCCAGCGCTCTGGATCCGCGAAATATCCGAAGTGAGATAGCGAATTTCGCCTGGCCGGAACTCACCACGCGCCAGCGGATGGATGTCGACGCCAAGCTGCTCCGCGATCACTTCCGCAAGCCGCCGAACACTCGTCGCCTTTCCGCTGCCCACATTCACCGGCAAACCGTCCAGCTTGTCCGTCTCCGCAACCAGCAGGTTGGCGCGCGCAATGTCCTCCACAAAGCACATGTCCCGCGTCTGTCCGCCGTCCTCATACATCACCGGCTGCAGCCCGTTCAGCAGCCGCGTGCAGAAGATAGCAATCACGCCGGTGTACGGATTGAACAGCGACTGCCGCGGCCCATACGTGCACGAGTACCGCAGCGCGACAGTCGGAATACCCGTCTGCTTGCCCCACAGCAACACGAGCTTTTCCTGATCCACCTTGGTCAGGGCGTACACGGTTTCGCCACCGCCGGGCGTGTCCTCCGGCGTCGGGATCGACTGCGTCACCTGGTTGCAGATCGGGCAGTGCACCGTGAAGTCGCCCGCCCGCAACTGCTCCACCGGGCGGATATGCGGCACCACCTTGATGTGCTTCGGGCAAAGCGCCGCACCTTCGGAGTACACGGCCTGCGAACTCGCCACGATGACTTTCTTGATGGGCAAATTGTGGTCGCGGATGATCTCCAGCATCTGCGCCGTGCCGAAGCTGTTCACCAGAACGTACTTCGCCATCTCGGGCATGTAACCGCCGTACGCGGCTTCGTGCCAGACCACATCGATGTCGGTCAGTGCGGCCTTCATCGTCTCGTAGTCCTGCACATTGCCCTGCACGAACTCAGCTTTCGGGTTGACCCAAGCCGGCTTGCCGAACTTGTGCGTATTCGGTTCCAGGTTGTCCAGAATGCGAACGGTCCAGCCTTCCGACAGCAGCAGGTCAACAATGTGGGAGCCGATCAAACCGGCGCCGCCGGTCACAAGTGCACGCTTCTGGTGGGTCATGCCTTCATCGTAGCGGTTGCGGTAACGGCGGGTCAGCGCTGAGATTCGCCGCAGAAACAATCACCCCACGATCAACCCCGACACGGGGTTCTGAATCCTAGAGGTCACAACTCAATCTCGCGCAGCAGTCACCACGCATTCTCACCCCCGGAGATCCCTCGTGCGTACTCTTCTCGCCCTTGTTGCAAGCGCCGCCTTGTCCCTTGCCGTCGTGCCCGCCCACGCCGATCCCATCACCTCGGTCGTGGTGTTCGGCGACAGCCTTTCGGATAACGGCAACGTGCTCGCTGCGACACACGGCCTTTTCCCGCCGTTTCCTTACGTTGGCGGACGTTTCTCGAACGGCCCCGTCGCTGTCGAGCAGTTGGCCGGCACTCTGAACGTGCCGCTGCTGGACTTCGCATACGGCGGAGCGACCTCCGGGTCAGCGAACGTTCTCAACGGATCGTACGGTTTGTCAGGTCTGCCAGGCATGGCACAGGAGATCCAGTACAGCGGCCTGTCCGCCTCCCAATTGTCGAGCGCCCTGACCGTGGTCTGGGGTGGCGCGAACGATTTCGACGCCCTTTCCAATCCAACCAGCGCACAGGCGACGACTGCGGCGCTCGCAGCAGCCAGCAACATCCTCGGCTACGTAACAACGCTCCAAGGCGAAGGCGCCAGAAACATACTGGTGCCGAACCTGCCGAATCTGGGCGCCGTGCCGCGCTACCTGGGGGACGGCGAAAGTGCCGAAGCTGCCCTATACAGCAGCACCTTCAACACCGCACTACAGTCTGGTCTGCCTTCCGGGGCGACCCTCTTCGATACCAACGCTGTCTTCAACACGATCCTGGCGGACACAACGACGTTCAGCAACGGCGTCACCCCGTGCCTGACGAACCTGGCAGCCTATCCCAACTGCAACGGCTACATCTTCTTTGACGACCTGCACCCAACCACCGCGGCCGACACGATCCTTGCGCAGAACTTCGCCGCGGCTGTAACGCCAGCGGCGGCAACGCCTGAGCCGTCTTCGCTATTTCTGTTAGCCACCGGAGTAACGGCTTCTGTCGGCGCATTGCGGCGCCGCAGATCTGCATTGTGACAGTCAGGACAACGATGGCATAAGCTCTCGTACACCGATGCGATGCAGCAGCGCCGCATCGGCTGACTCCGGTGACGCAAGGAATCATGAAATGCCGAACTCTCGTCTTGCGGTCCGTCGCACCGGCTTGGCTCTAGCAATCTCGTTTGCCGCCGCTATATTCAGCACAGCCGTCGGTCAGGCGCAAACGCCGTACGTGGGTCGCTTCGATCTATATACCGGCTTTAGCGACCTGAACACGCCTGGGTTGAACAACATCAACCAGATCGGCTTCCACCTGCAGGCCGGCGTCACCGCCAACCGGTGGCTCTCTTACGGCTTCGACTACTCCACGCAGAATGGGTCGACACACCTTACTCCGGGGATCGCCACACAGGCGTTGCGTCAGCAACTGGCCGCTGAACTGCCGCCGGGCTACTCCTTAAACCTGCCCGTGGATGTCACCATCCAGACCTTTACCGCAGGTGGACAGTTGATCTTCCGCAAGTATCACGCGGCCACCTTCTTTGCCCGCCCTGTTCTGGCTGCGTTCCACATTCGAGGAACACCGCATCCGAACGATCCGGTCAACACTCTGGTGGCGGCGCAGCTAGCTCCACAAGGCTACCTAACCGATTGGTATGGCGCTTACGGAGCGGGCGGCGGCGTGGAGTTCCCGGTGATGAAGCACCTGGGCGCACGTGTCCAGTTCGATGCAGGCTGGAACCACCCGTTCGACACCATCCTTGATCATGGCGGCTTCAGCTTCCGCTACTCGGTTGGCCCGGCTTTCCACTTCGGTCGCAACGTGCCCAAGGCCGCGCGTAAGTGAAGCAGCAAGCCCGGTCCTCAGGTGGCGTGATTACAACATAAAGCCCCAACCCGAAGGCTGGGGCTTTCCCGTCTCGGTTGGATCCGTTCAGGCGCGCAGCAGTGGAGCGACTTGCGCGCCATAGAGTTCGATGGAGTGCATCGCCTGCGCGTGGTTCAGGCCGGCCACGCTGGTCTGAAGCTGGATGCGCGCAAGGCCGCCCAGGTCTTGGTCCAGCGTCTTCAGCTTTTCCGCTACGTACTGCGCGTCGCCAACCATCAGGGCTCCCTTGGGACGGCGCAGGGCATCGAACTGCGCGCGCGTGACGGGCGGCCAACCGCGCTCCTTGCCGATGTTGGTGAACTCACGTGCATAGCCGGGGAAGAAGTCGTCTGCCGCGATCTCATTCGTTTCTGCAATGTGACCCAGCACGTGCACGCCAACCTTCAGGTCCTCTGGGGCGTGCCCGGACTGCGCTCCCGCCTGCCGATAGAGGTCGATGAGCGGCCGGAAGCGGTGAGGCTCGCCGCCGATGATGGCGACCATCAGCGGCAGCCCCAGAACGCCGGCGCGAATGAACGATTGGGGTGTACCGCCGACGCCAAGCCACACCGGCAACCGTTGCTGCACTGGCCTTGGAAAGACGCCCTGAGTGTCGAGCGCAGGACGGAACTTGCCCTTCCACGTGATCGGGTTGTGTTCGCGCAACTGCAGCAACAGGTCGAGCTTCTCCGCAAAGAGCGCGTCGTAGTCCTCTAAGCGGAAGCCGAATAGCGGAAACGACTCAATGAAGGAGCCGCGCCCAGCGACGATCTCCGCACGGCCGTTCGAGAGCAGATCCAGTGTGGCGAACTCCTGGAAGACGCGCACAGGATCGGCCGCGCTAAGCACCGTTACAGCCGAGGCGAGTCGGATCTGGCTGGTGCGCGAAGCGGCTGCAGCGAGGATGACGGCGGGCGCAGAGTCCAGGAACTCTTCCCGATGGTGCTCGCCCAGACCGAAGGAATCGAGTCCGGCCTGGTCGGCGGCGACGATCTCATCGACCAGGTTGGCCATCCGTTGCTGCGCCGAGACCATCTCCCCTGTGACCGGGTCTGGACGGTGCGCGATGAAGCTATCAATGCCGAGTTGCATGTCTGTGTCCCTCTTGCTCGTTATTTCGATGTCGAACTAATGCGGAGGATGCATCGCATGCTTGGCTCAAGCTCTACTCGGGTCCATTCACGCGTTTTACACTGGTCACGTTATGCCGTTCCCCTGGAAAACCTGCGTTGTGTGTGGTGAAGAGTTCGAGCTGCGGCCGGATAAGCCCGGCTATGCCAACCGCTGCCTGGAGTGCACGGAGCAGGACACCGCGGCTGCCCAAAAGCAGAGCATGGACGCGACGGAACGCCAGAGCCTGAACGAGATGAACGAGGCGCGAAGAAGCGCAATCCGCAATATGCTCTACCGGAAGGAAAGCTGAGCGTGAATCTTAGCGGGCGACCTGCCGTACTTACCTCCGTGTTCTCGCGGCTTGTAGCGGCGGTTGTGCTCTGCGGATGTGCGGCGTCCTCGTTGGCGCATGCACAGCAAACCGCTCCGGCGCAGAGCTCAGGGCCGGTGATCGTGCAGCCCGGTGCGCCCGGCACTCCCAGCAAAACGCTGCCCGCCGGATCGCACGCACCCCAGCCCCAACGCGCCGCGGCCGATGTTGACTTCATGCAGGGCATGGTCATGCACCACGGCCAGGCCGTGGAGATGACCGCTCTGATTCCCACGCACACCACCAATCCTGACGTGACGGCGATCGGATCCCGCATCAGCCGGTCGCAGACCGACGAGATGCCGTTCATGAAGCGCTGGCTGCACGCGCGCGGAGAGAAGACCGAAATGTCGATGCCGGACGCGATGCCTGGCATGCCGGAGATGACCGCAAGCGGCGAGCCGATGCCCACCATGCCAGGCATGCTGACATCCGCGCAGATGCAGGCGCTACGCAACGCTCACGGAGCGGAGTTCGACCGGTTGTTCCTCTCCGGCATGATCCAGCATCACAACGGCGCTCTGACCATGGTGCATACCCTGTTCAATACGGCGGGCGCAGGCCAGGATGCCGATCTCTTCAACTTCGCCACCGACGCGGATAACACGCAGCGCGCGGAAATTCGCATCATGCAAGGCATGCTGCGCAAGGAGTTCGGGAGCGCGGCCGTGCCGGTGGCCACGCCGCAATAAAGCAGGGCAAACAGGTGCGCTGCGCAGCCTGCGGCGCCATGGGCAAGAACTATCTTTACGGAGGCAGAATGAGGCTAAAGAGCGGGTCGTTAGTGTGTTGGGCTGGAGTGGCAGCCCTGTGTCTTGGGTCACAACTTGGACTCGCGCAGGGTACGCCCAAGGCGCCGGTGGACCAGCCGGCGAATGCTAAGCAGGCCGCGAAGCCCACGCCCACCGATGAGTTGGATGAGTTTGCCGCCAAGCCCGCGCCGCCGCTACCACCGGGCATGGTCGGCCCCAGCACAACCGACCCCCGCTACACGCTGAAGCCAGGCATGTATGACGCGGGAGAAGCGGCCAGCGGGATGCGTCGCATCGTTTCTCTGCACAAGCCGCCCGCCTTCACGCTCGACAGCAATGACCCCGACGATCCACGGGTGAACACCGCCCTGCAGAAGGTGCTGGGCGTGGGTGACACGGCCAAGATGCCGAAGCCACTGAAGCCCGTACTGGCGCAGCTCGGCTACGCGAACTCGGACTTCGCGTTCCAAGGAACCCACCTGTTCCAGGGCAACTTCTACGGGGTCAGCATCTATGACATCGCGAACCCGGCCGCAACCAAACTGCTGACCACGCTGGTGTGCCCGGGCGGCCAGGGCGACGTGTCGGTTTACAAGAACCTCCTGTTCATGTCGGTCGAGATGCCGAACGGACACGTGGACTGCAGCGCGCAGGGCTTTCCGCCGAACCCGCCGCAGTCTGAGGCAGATAAGAAAGCCAAGAAGGCCAACACGCCCGCTGCGCAGAAAGACCGATTCCGCGGTGTGCGCGTTTTCGACATTTCCGACATTCAGAACCCGAGGCAGGTAGCGGCGGTGCAGACCTGCCGCGGATCGCACACGCACACGCTGGTGGTCGATCCGAACGACAAAGACAACGTGTACATCTACGTGAGCGGTACAAGCTTTGTACGGCAAAGTGCAGAGCTGGCCGGCTGCAACGGCGAAGAGACCAGCGCCGAGCAGAGCAAAGATCCGAACACGGCACTGTTCCGCATCGACGTGATCAAGGTTCCGGTAGCCGCGCCGCAGCAGGCCGCAATCGTGTCCAGTCCGCGCGTCTTCATGGATCCGCGCACCGGTGCCATGAACGGACTGAATAACGGCGGTACCCACGACAAGGGCGAAGAGAAGGCCGTGGACACTAATCAGTGCCATGACATCACCGTCTACTCGGCCATCGGCCTGGCAGCGGGCGCATGCTCCGGCAATGGTTTGCTGCTCGACATCAAGGACCCGGTTCATCCCAAGCGCGTGGATGCGGTGAATGATCCGAACTACGCCTACTGGCACTCGGCTTCGTTCTCGAATGACGGCAGCAAGGTCGTCTTCACCGACGAGTGGGGCGGCGGTCTGGGCGCGCGCTGCCGTCCGAACGATCCTCTGAAGTGGGGCGCAGATGCGATCTTCAACCTGAAGGATGACAAGCTGAGCCTGGCCAGCTATTACAAGCTGCCCGCCGCGCAGGGCGACACGGAAAACTGCGTAGCGCACAACGGGTCGCTGATTCCGATCCCGGGACGCGACATCGAGGTGCAGAGCTGGTATCAGGGCGGCATCAGCGTCATGGACTTCACCGACGCGGCACATCCGTTCGAAATCGCCTACTTCGATCGCGGCCCAATTGACGCGAAGCAGTTGGTGCTGGGTGGGTACTGGTCGTCGTACTGGTACAACGGCAACATCTACGGCTCTGAGATTGCGCGCGGGCTCGACATCTTCGAGCTCACGCCGTCAAAGTTCCTCTCGCAAAATGAGATCGATGCAGCCAAGGCGGCCCGGGTCGACGAGCTGAACGTGCAGGATCAGCAGAAGCTGGTCTGGCCGTCGAAGCTGGTCGTCGCCAAGGCGTACGTGGACCAGTTGCAGAGGTCCAACGCGATCACGGCAGACAAGGCGTCGGCCATGCTCGCCGAGATCAACAAGAACAGCAAGCTGGGCGCCAAGAACAAAGCCGCGCTCAGCAAGCTGGCCGCCGACGTGGAGGCCTCCGCAAACAGCGCAGCGAACACGGCAGACGCCGCTCGCATGCACGCATTGGCCAAGGTGCTGATGTCGCCTGTCGCATAGTTCGGTCACGAGCGTACCAACCGAAAGGGCTGCTTCGGCAGCCCTTTCTGCGTTTTGCTCAGGGGTCGGCTAGGCCCGTTGTTATACTTGGACGTGCACACCTCTGTGGGCCAATCCCTACAACCAAATAGAACTGGGGCGGAGATGTCAGCGAAATACATCTTTGTAACGGGCGGAGTTGTGTCTTCGCTCGGCAAGGGCCTTGCGGCCGCATCGATCGGCTGCCTTCTGGAAGCGCGAGGCATTCGCGTGGGCATGATGAAGTTCGATCCGTACCTGAACGTGGATCCCGGCACCATGTCGCCGTTTCAGCATGGCGAGGTGTTTGTGACCGATGACGGCGCCGAGACCGACCTGGACATGGGTCACTACGAGCGCTTTACGCACGCGAACCTGAGCCGCGACAACAACCTGACCAGCGGCCGCATTTACGAGCAGGTGATCACCAAGGAGCGCCGCGGCGACTACCTGGGCAAAACCGTCCAGGTGATTCCGCACGTGACCAACGAGATCAAGAGCGCCATGCGCAAGGTCGCCTCGGAGAACCAGGTGGTCCTGGTCGAAATTGGCGGCACAGTCGGTGACATCGAGTCGCTGCCGTTCCTGGAGGCAATCCGCCAGATGCGGCAGGACCTGGGTCGCGACAATACCCTGTTTGTCCACGTGACCCTGGTTCCATGGATCGCCGCGGCGCAGGAGCTGAAGACCAAGCCCACGCAACACTCGGTGAAGGAGATGCTGAGCATCGGCATCCAGCCCGATATCCTGCTGTGCCGGTCGGAGCGTGAATTGCCGCGAGAGATGCGGTCCAAGATCGCGGCCTTCTGCAACGTGGAAGAGGCCGCAGTGATCGCGGCTCGTGACGTCGCCAACATCTATGAGTTGCCGCTCGCCCTGGCGCAGGAAAACGTCGACACGTTGGTTCTGAAGTACCTTCGCCTGGATGACGCGGCCGAGGCAAAGCTGGACAAGTGGAATGACCTGGTCCATCGTGCGTACCATCCCCGAGACGAGGTTCACATTGGCATCGTCGGCAAGTACGTGGAGTACGAGGACAGCTACAAGTCGCTGAAGGAGGCGCTGGTTCACGGCGCGCTGGACAGCAATCTGAAGCTGCGTGTGACCTGGATCGAAGCCGAAGGGCTGGAAACCGCGGACGGCTCGTACACCCAGCAGCTCGACAGCTTCGACGGCATCCTGGTGCCGGGCGGCTTCGGCAAGCGCGGCATCGAAGGCATGCTGAACGGTATACGCTTTGCCCGCGAAAACAAGGTTCCGTACTTCGGCATCTGCCTGGGCATGCAGACCGCGTGCATCGAGTTTGCGCGCAACGTCTGCGGGCTGAAGGACGCGAACTCCGGCGAGTTCGATCCGGCGACGCCCAACCGCGTGATCTATAAGCTGCGCGAGCTGACCGGCGTGGAAGAGATGGGCGGGACCATGCGCCTGGGCGCTTGGACCTGCCACATGGAGCCCGGCTCGCTGGCGGCGCGCATCTACGGCACGACCGAAATCAGCGAGCGCCACCGCCACCGCTACGAGTTCAATCGTGAGTTCGAGCCCGCCCTCAGCAACGCTGGCCTGCGGTTCACAGGGTCAACGCAGGAAGGCACCTACGTCGAGATCGTCGAGCTCCCTCAGCAGACGCATCCGTTCTTCATCGCGTGCCAGTTCCATCCGGAGTTCAAGTCGAAGCCGTTGGAGCCGCATCCTCTCTTTCGCGATTTCGTGAAGGCCAGCTACGCGCACCGCATGCAGCACGGCCGCGCCCTGAGCCAGGAAAGCTTCCAATCCCTGCAGCAAACGGCAGCCTGAGACCTGATCCGGCCTGTGTCGCTCTTTGTCGCATCTGACGTTGCATGAGCACACCGGAAGAGAAGATCGAAGCAGAACGCGAACGGCAGTACGAAGTCCGGCGACAGGAGCGCATCGCGGCGAACAGCAAACCACGTAGTTGGGCCGGGTTTGTGCTCATCATGATGGTGCTGTGTCTCTGTTTCGGCGTTCTGCTCGCCGCATTCGTCGTACGCCGAGCGAACACCAATTCCATCTTCGGCACGATCTCGACCGCGCTGCTAGGTGATCGGACGGATACCGTCTCCGCGCCAGTGGTGGTGTCGCAGATCCAGCGATTGAACCGGCTGGAGACAGTGCAATACAACGTGGACACGGTCGTCGAAGGGCACCGTACGTCCGCTCTCAACGCGTTGCCTGACCTGCTGGTCGGCGACCGTTTGCTGCTGGTGGTTCATGGACAAGTGATTGCAGGCGTGGACCTGTCCCAGCTGAAGCCTGAGAGCGTGCGCATCAACGGAAAGGCGATCCAGGTGGACCTACCCCCTTCGATCATCTTCAGCAGCCGCATCGACGAAGCGAAGACGCGAGTGTTTGCCCGGTCTACGGGCCTGCTCGTCCCAGTCGATCCCAACCTGGAAACGGACACCCGCCGCAGCGCGGAAACGCAGGTGCAGGACGCGGCTACCAAAGACGGCATCCTGGACACGGCCCGCAACAATGCGCGCAGCAGCGTAGAGAGCCTCCTACGCGGGTTTGGGTTTCAGCAGGTCACGGTGCGTTAGCCGGTACCGTTATGTTAGGCGCAAGCCGCTATCGGGCGCGAAAGGCCTGCTTCTTGTGAGCGAATGGAGCAAAAAAACGGCCCTCCAGGAGGAGGGCCAATCTGCCTTGGTTCTCTCGGGTTAGGAGAGGTGCTCCGGAGGTGCGTTCTAGGACGCACGCTTCCGAACTTGATACCCACTCGCGCACGCAGATATGCCTTTGCGGCGCGAGCGGTGGAACTTAGTTCATGCGAGCCGAGTCAGTGCCGGTGGGGGTACCGGTAGAAGCGGCGGGGGTTGAATTGCTCGCCTGGGGGGTGCCCTGATCCATCTGGGCCAGGCTGTTGTGCAGCAAGGTGACGCGAACTCCGTTCACCAGCGGCTTCTCTGTAGATGCCGTTTCAGTGCTGGAAGAGGTCTTTACATGACCCAGTCCCGACTTATAAATACGGTACACCGGTACTTGATGCTCAGTTACAAGGTAACGGACGACAGCATCGGCCATTGCCTGCGAGGAAGCCACACCAGACCGGCTATATCCCTGCACCTCAAGGATATAACCCTTTTCCGTGCCAAGGGTAGAGGCAACCTGATCTAGGTCGGCTTTAGCCTTAGTACCCAGCGTCGTACGGCCCTTCAAGAAAGGCACCGCCGTGCTGGAGACGGTCTGATACTGATCCAGGTTCGACACCGTGCCATGCAGCGCGTCGGTACGGGTGCTTGCCTGGGTGGCGAGGCCGTTTGCCTGAGTGGCGCGCTGGCCTGCGGCCTGCGCGTGCGCATCGGCTTGGGCCGCCGCGTCATTCGCCTGACGGATGCCGGCCTGGGCACGGCTGTCCACATCCTTGATGTCGTTCGCGTTCTTGGCCTGAAGCTGGTCCAGCTCGTTGACCCGATCCTTCACCGGATCGATCTGGCGATGTACCCACTTCTTGCGTGCCAGGGGATTCATGTGACCCCAGAAGCCTTCCTTGCTCTGCATCGGCAGCGGCTGGCCCGTGGCATAGGAGCCGCTGTCAGCGGCGTCCTGCTTGGCTGGCTGCGCAGTCGCGGTCTGCGTCGTCGCGGTGCTCTGAGCATCGCTGGTTGCTGCGCCGGACTGCTGTGCCGCCTGGGAAAAGGCCAGCGTGCTGCTGGCAAACAGAGCCGACACTGCGGCAACTCGAAGGAGAGTGCTATTGGAGTACATGTGGATGACTTGGCTCCTTTGTTCGGCCGAACCGCTTAGCGGCTACCGGCGGCGCTTCCGGGTTGCGTGAGCAATCGGTACGCTGGGATTAGAGCAAGTCGTGTGCCAAAGTGCTGGGCTTTTGATATGAGTCACTTACCGCCTTAGAGCGATCCTCTGCTCACGGTAAGTGGACCGAACCTCCGGCAGAATCTACTGCCTGCGCCCGGAACTTCTTACCCGGGCGTTCTGGCGCAGATCGGCCGTGGGCCTACTCGGTGGTGGTGTGCAGAATGCGTATTTGTGGCGGCTGCTGATTCCACTCGGCAGGAACATTCTCCAGAATCAGGCGGAAGTCGTGGCTGCCACCCGCAACGAGCGGCTCTGCCGAGACCGGTTCCAGGTCCACGTACGGTTCCCGCGTGCGGATGAGCGTTAGCGGTACCGTGAACGGCGCCGAGGTGGTTCCGTCATTCAGAGGGAACGCAAGCTGGACGGTTGCGGCTGTGACCTTGCGGGGACCGCCGTTCTTCACGGTGCCATCGATGTAGGTCACCTTTCCACCGGTGCCATTCGTCGCTTCCGACAACTGCAGATCGCCTGTGGTCAGGTTCGCAGCGTAGCTGTCGGGCTGGCCGGCATCGCGGGGAGCCCGGTGGAGGGTCGTTGCCGCGAGCACCAACGCCAGCAGAATGACTACTGCAGCGGCGGCAAGCAGGGCGTTGCGCGAAATGCCTGGCTCTTTGGTTTGCTCAGTGGAGAAAGGCGTGGCCATGGCTGGAGTGTACAAGGCCCGGCACAAATCTGAGGCAGTCTAGAAGCGAGGGCGAGCGCCTCGGGAACCGGTCTTCTGACCGGACTTCTTGAGCTGCGCGTGCTCGCTCAGCCGCTGCTTGCGCTGCACGGACTTGCCTGCGGCTGCACGGCTCAGGGCCTGCACCTCGCCCGGGGTCAGCTCGCGGAAATCCCCGATCGGGACGTCGAGCGTGAGCGCGCCGTAGCCGATGCGGCGGATCTTCTCGACGTGATGTCCAATCTCCTCGAACATCTTACGAAGTTGGCGATTGCGGCCTTCCGTCAGCGTGACCTCGTACCAGGGGTTGTCCCCGCGCCGGGCAAGTTCAACCCTGGCGGGAGCGGTCATCACGCGATCGCGACGGGTACCACGCACCTCCGCCAGACGGCCGCGGTCAATCATCACGCCGCTACGAAGTTGCTCCAGCGCCTCTTCCGTCGGCTGGCCGGCGACCTTGACCAGGTACGTTTTCTCGACGGAGTTGGCGGCCTTACTCAGGTTGTTGGCCAGGTTGCCGTCGTTCGTCATGAGCAGCAGACCTTCGGAGTTGTAGTCGAGCCGGCCGACCGGGTACAGGCGCACGTCCAGCTTGCGACCGGACTTCCGCGCGGTCTCGCGCAGGAGGTCCACGACGGTCTCGCGGCGCTCGGGGTCGCTCATGGTGGTTACATAGCCACGTGGCTTGTTGACCATGAAGTAGCGATGTTCCTGCACGCCCTGTATCAGCTTGCCGTCGACGCGGATGTGATCTTTGCTCACGTCCGCCCGGGTTCCAAGCTCAGTGACGATTTCGCCGTTGATCTGAACGCGGCCTTCCTCGATAAGCTCCTCGGCCTTGCGGCGCGACGCGATGCCGGCCTCGGCAAGGATTTTCTGCAGACGCACGCCTTCGCGCGGCTCGGGTGCTGCGGCTTGCTTCTTCACGCCGGATCCTGTTCTGCGCCCTCGGGCTCGGCTTCCGCACGAGGAGAGCTGCTGGCCGAATTCTCTGGTTCGGGCGTCTCTGTCGTCTCGGCGTGGGTAAGTTCTGTTGGTTCTTCTGCGCTGTCGGGCGCGCGTCCGGCCTCTTCGGCGGGGGATGCCGCCTCGTCCGCGCCATTCGCCTCGCGAATGTGCTCGGCGTCTCCGCGGGCGTTAGCGCGTTCAATAACGGAGTCGGTGGATTCCATCGGCAGATCCTCCTGCTCGGCGAGTTCGCCGGCCATGCGCTCAAATTCTTCCATGGATGGCAGCTCCTGAATGTCGCGCAGGCCGAAGCGGACAAGGAACTCCTTCGTCGTTTTGTAGAGCATGGGCCGGCCGATGACCTGCTTGCGGCCGGCAGTCTGGATGAGTTTGCGGGTGAGCAGCCCGCCCAGGACACCGGCGGAGTCGACGCCGCGGATCTCAGAGATTTCGGCAGCGGTCACCGGCTGCTTGTAGGCGACCACGGCTAGGGTTTCCAGTGCCTGCAGGCTCAGCTTCAGCGCCGGCTTGAGGCTCTTCACGAAGCCGCGAACGGCATCGTGGTACTCGGGCTTGGTACCGAAGCGGAAGCCGCCGGCGACCTCGCGAATCTCGATCCCGCGGTCGGATTCGGCGTACTCGCGGATCAGCGCGTCGACGATGCTCCGCAGGTATTCACGCACTGCGCGTTCCCGCTCGCGGGCAGAGCGCTTGTCGGCGTCGGATGTCGTAGCCGCCGGTTCCGGGCCGCTCTCCGACGGCACTTCTGGCTCAGGAAGTTGCTCGGGCTCGTCTGAAGTTTGCCCGTAGATCTCGATACCCGCAGCGCTCTCGATCAGTTCCGCTTCCGGACTGATGGACGATTCTGCCTCGGGATCGGACGTCGGTGCGTTGCTTTCGGCGTCAGCTGTGTCGATCTCCGGCGCAGGTTGCGAGCCGGCGGCATCGACTTCTTCTGGATCGGCAGGAGCAGTTTCAACGCTATCGGGCGTCATCGTAGTCAACGGCAACTGCGACTGGCGTGCGGCTAGCGCGTCGAGCTCCGATTGCGCCTCTTCGCTGAGCAAGACGACAAGCTGAGCCAGCGTGACGGGCTCTTCCGAGGCGTAGATAACGGCTTCGATCTTGGACTTGAGGCTCATGCGCGTGCAGCGGACCGGCGTCGGCCGCTCGTATCAGTATGCCGGATGGCGCAAGTCTGACGGGCAAAAGAAAGAGCACCCATACCCGGGCGCTCTTTCCATCTGTGCCGCGTTTACTTGCTGGCGGTCTGGCGGTTACCGGTGTAGGTGACGCGCCACATGGTATTTGCGCCGTCCTCGACGATATAGAGAGCGCCGTCCTTGCCGACAGTCACGCCTACCGGACGTCCCCAGACCTTGCCGTCCGGCGTAACGAAGCCGGTGACGAAATCCTCGTACTCGCCCGTTGCCTTGCCGTCGCGCACAAAGGCGTGAACGACCTCGTAGCCCGCCCGGTTCTTGCGATTCCACGATCCATGCTCGGCAGCGAAGATGTCACCGTCCATTGCTGCTGGAAAGGCGCCTGCGCCTCTCGCGTTCGGGTAGAAGAGCATTTCGAGCGATGCCATGTGCGGCTGTACCAGAACGTCGGGCGTGATCACCTTCCCCTTCAGCTCAGGATGTTTGCCGACGTGACGCGGGTCCTGCACGCCGCCGTCAGTGCTCATGTAGTACCAGGGCCAGCCGTAGAAGCCGCCTTCCTGGACAGAGGTGATGTAGTCGGGCACGAGGTGATTGCCCAGCCGATCGCGCTCGTTGGTCGAGCACCAGAGCGAACCCGTAATGGGATTGATGGCCTCCCCGACGCAGTTGCGGATACCCGAGGCGTAGACCTTTACGAACGTGCCATCGGGCTTGTACTCGAGTACGTCGGCGCGGTGGAACTCACCGGGGTTGTTGTCCGTGTCATCCACGTTGGAACGCGATCCGACCGAGACAAACATCCGCGTGCCGTCCTTCGAAAAGACGACGTCGCGCGTCCAGTGACCGCCGCCGCGCAGCTGGGCGAAGCCCGGCAGTTCCTTGACCACGATCTCTGCCGGTCCGCTGGCATGCAGGTCGCCGGCCTTGTAGGGGAACTTCACCACGTTAATGGTGTTCGCGACGTAGACCCACTTGGGATTCACCGCTGGGTAGAAGTTGATGCCGAACGGCAGGGTTTTTCCTTGCGAACTATCGAAGCTTTCGACAGAGGCGAAGACTTCCTTTTGCTGCGCCTTGCCGTCCGGTCCCACACCGCGGAGGACGTAGATCTTGCCTGCCTTCGAGTCGGCAACGAAGATGTCGCCGTTGGGCGCAGTGCGCGCCAGGCGCGGCTGCTGCCAGTCGCCCTCGCTGTAGAGCTCAACCTTGTAGCCGGCCGGAACCTGTGGAACCGCACCATTTCGCGGAGAGATGGTGGGTCCGTTGTCGACCGACTCTTCCTCGTGCGGCACGGGCAGATCGGCGGTGGTGATGTGGATGCGATTGCCTGGCTTCTGTTCCAGGGCGTCTTCAAACGCAGACTGCCCGGTCTTGACCTGGGTCTGCTGAGCAGAGGCGAGCGCTGGAACGAGCGTGGCGGCGAGCGGCAAAATCAGCAGTGCAGAAAGACGTGGACGGCGCATATTGGCTCAGATGCTACAGCATGGGAGCCAACGTTTGTCTAACGTGAATTGGCGTTGGCGCGGAGCAACTCGGATGGAATGTCTGTGGTGAGAAGCACGTGCGACTTGCGCTGTTCGATGTGCGCACCGGCGAAGACGCGATGCAGCGCCTGCTCATTGGCCGTGCCGCTGTCGGGCACAAAGGCGCGCAGCAGGTTCAGGATGGTCTGCAGATTGGTGGTGGTCTGGGCGGCGTCCTGCTCTGAGGGCGCAAAATCCTCCACACGCAGGTGGAGCGCGGTGCGGTAGGACAGCGATGCGACCAGGTCCGTATCTTCGCTGAGCGGCAGCGGCACGCCAAAAACCTGGACATGCCCATTTTCTGAGAACGGCAGCCCCACGTGGCCGATACCCCAAGCCAGCGCAAAGTAGGGCACGTCGTCGTAGTGTGCCGCCAACACGCTCGACCCGCTGAAGGGCGAAGCGCCCGCGCTGTAGCGGTCCAGCATGGAATGGATCTGCTCCGTTGTCGGCATGTTGGAGGCAGCGATCATGTCGAAACCGAGCGCCGCGATGCGGAGAACGCGACCTTCCTGCCCGGGCACGGTGAAGATCGTGTGGCCCGCGTAGGTCTCCATGGAACGGCTGTTTGCCTGCAACCACATGGAAAGCCGCGAGGTGTCGAACCGGCCCTCCGCAACGGCGGAGTAGGCGACCACGCCGTTCGGACCCTTCGGGTCGGGCATGCGGTGCAGAGCGATGGCGATACGGTCCAGGTCGCGCTCCCAGCGAAATCCGGTAGCGTTGACGAAGTCTGCGTACTCGGGCGCAGGCGTGACCGGCTTCTCGTCGAAGTGCGTGGCGGCGCGTACTGGCTTCAGATTGAAGTAGACGATCGCGTCCGATTCCGGCAGGAGGCGAGCCACTTCAGGCGGTGCGTGGAAGCGCAGCAGCAGAACGACTGCCAGCGCGACAACAAACAGCAGCGCGGCCAGGAGCGAGTAGAGAGTGCGTCGACGCAATCGAGGCAGTTTCGGCACGGCGCAGACAGAATAGCGGATGTCTAGTCGCTGACGCGGAAGGTGTACATCTTGCCGGCGTAAGCGATGCCAGGGGTGCTGGCGTTGCCGGGCGGCAAGACGCCGTATTCCCCCTTGGTGATGTCCGCCGGAACGGTAAAGCTGAAGATGCGCGACGCGACCTTGTGAATGGGAATCTCAAGCTGGTCGCGGTCGGCACCAGTTTCCGAGTGGAAGACGTTGCCGGTCTTGACTCGGAATTCGCGGCGGTCGGATTTGGTTCGGAACCGAAGGATGATGTACTCGACGGCATCGCTGAGCCGGGGGGCCAGGATCATCATCTCCGTGCCGGGTTCAATGTTCAACGAGGACTTGGGACCGCTCACCTCCCCGTTCAGGTCCTTCTTGATGATGTTGTTGGTCACGAGGCTCTTGAGCGCGCCTCCGTCGCGATACTTCACCAGCTCGGGCGAAACTGCCTCCCACTGGCCCTGCTTGTTCTTGAAGTACAGACCGGGGTCGTCCACGTCGGGCGACAGCGGCGTGACCTCCACCGGCTTGGGATCTGGCCGCTGAGCCAAGCCGCTGTTGCGCGCCAGCATGGCGCTGATCACGGTTTGCGAGACACCGGCGTTCTTCAGAGCGATCAGGTCGTCCGGCCCGGTGCGAAAATTGCCGGGCTGCGTACGGATCGTCTGCGTGATGATGCTGTCCCCTACATCCGCCTTGGTCATGCGGATGATGGCCTCGTTGTCGAGCTCCCGCGGTCCGGTACGCCGGTCGCGAGCCGGTGCGTTGGCCGGGTCCGCCTCATTCTGCTGCGCGTTGCTTTGCGTCTGCTGGCGCTGCAGCGCGGGCAAGGGGCCTTCGTCCTGGGCACGACATACAGGGGCAGCCAACAGGGTGAGCAGGGCGAGGCAGGCGAGCTTGATCGTGAGCTTGGAGGCGATCCGCACGAAGGGTCTCCTTGGCAGAGTGGAACGGGGCTGCTGTTCGATTGGACGAAGCATATCGCACGGCGTTGGTGGGCCGGCGAGGCGTCTGTACGGGCGTGCGCCGCGCAGGGTATAAGGGTCGGCATGAATCGCCGCAAACTTCTGCAGGGCTCGGCCGCGTTGGCCGGCACGGGAGCGTTGTCTCGGCTTACGCTGGCACAGGGAGCCGCTTTGAACGATCACGCCGCCATACCGCGCACGAACTGGTCCAAGAACTTTCACTTCCACACCGATCGTGTGTACGCGCCGACCACCCGCGAAGAGGTGCAGCAGATTGTTCGACAGAACCCGAAGCTGAAGGGCTTGGGATCGCGGCACTCCTTCAACGATTCTGCCGACTCGCATCATGCGCAGATCAGCATGCGCGCGGTGAAATCGGTCCAGATCGACGCTGCGGCAAAGACTGCGACCGTTGGCGCGGGCGTGGCTTACGGCGAACTTGCGCCGGTGCTGGACCAGGCAGGCTTTGCGCTGCACAACCTGGCTTCGCTGCCGCACATCAGCGTGGGTGGAACCATTGCCACCGCAACGCATGGTTCAGGAGTCCACAACCAGAACCTCTCCTCCTCAGTGCGGGCGCTCGAAATCGTGACCGCAGACGGAAACGTCATCCACCTGTCGCGTGACCATGACGGTGACACGTTCAAGACAGCGGTTGTGCATGTGGGCGGCCTTGGCATAATCACTGGGGTGACGCTGGACCTGCTGCCGCGTTTCGACATGACGCAGGTCGTCTACGAAGACCTGTCCTTCGATCAGTTGCAGCACAACATGGACGCGATCCTGGGCGCGGCGTATAGCGTGAGCCTGTTCACCACGTGGCAGAACAATCGCGCGACGCAGGTTTGGCTGAAGCAAAAGGTACAGCCGGGCGTGACGCCGCCCGCGTACGAGGCGCTGCCCAAGGAGTTCTACGGGGCAACGCTGCAGAAGGCGAAGCTACATCCGTTGCGAGAGATGCCGGCGCAGAACTGCACCGAGCAGATGGGCAGCGTGGGTCCGTGGTACGCGCGGCTGCCGCATTTCAAGATGGAGTTCACACCGTCCAGCGGCGAGGAGCTGCAGAGCGAGTTCTTTGTGGCGCGAGAGCACGGCTACGAGGCGATTCGAGCAGTCGAGACCCTGAAGGACAAGATCACGCCGCACCTGCTGATTACGGAGCTGCGGACCATCGCGGCAGACGACATGCCGATGAGCATGCACTACAAGCGCGATTCGCTTGCCATCCATTTCACCTGGAAGCCGCAGGAGCCCGAGGTGCGGGCGCTGTTGCCGGAGATTGAAGCGAAGCTGGCGCCCTTTCAGGCGAGGCCGCACTGGGGCAAGATCTTCACCATGGATCCGAAGGTCCTCGACAGCCGCTACCCCGAGATGCAGCGCTACCGCGACTTGGCGGCCAAGCTGGACCCGCAGGGCAAGTTCCGCAACGACTTCCTGAACCGGAACGTCTTTGCGGGCTGACCCGCTTTGCACATCGGAGGCCAGCCCTCCCTGTGCTAAAGTAAGTCTCAGCGCTGCGCATTCATAGGCAGCGTTGTTTGCTGTATGCGGTGTGTTGGGCTGGTCTGTTGGCCGGTATGTGTTGGCTGGCGTAGCTCAGCCGGTAGAGCATCTGATTTGTAATCAGAGGGTCGGGGGTTCAAATCCCTTCGCCAGCTCCAGATCCCATCCTCTTCATGCGGCAGGCGCAACCGGGCACAGGTGGCCGAGTGGTTAATGGCAGCAGACTGTAAATCTGCCACGCATCGCGTTACGGAGGTTCGAATCCTCCCCTGTGCACCACTTCCCGGGCTGTTGTAGAGCACGCGGAGGAGGTACGTTGGACGGTCCGGGATCGCAGCAGCGAATGGCCGTAGCCCTTGTGGTGATAGCCGGTGCCGCGATCGGGGTCTGGCTCACAATAGATCCGGGCAAGTACCGGACACTAGCGTGGGTGCTGTTAGGGTTTTTCGCCTTTCGGGTGCTGATCGGCCGTATGCGGGCCAGGCAATCGGAAGCGCAGAAGGGCTGATGTAGCTCAGTGGCAGAGCACTCCCTTGGTAAGGGAGAGGTCGAGGGTTCAATCCCCTCCATCAGCTCCAGGTTTTCGAGGCGGGTTCACTGATCCGCGACAGGCAAGAACCTTGCCGAATCGCTGACTCGCTGGCCCGCTCAGATGAGCGGGAGTAACTCAGTGGTAGAGTCACAGCCTTCCAAGCTGTTGGTCGCGGGTTCGATCCCCGTCTCCCGCTCCAAAGTTCCAGACTCGAGGTAGCGGTTCAAGCATGTACGAGCAGGCAGTGATTCCGGTCGGCAATCCGGAAGCGTTTCAAACGGTTCGTCAGGCGATCGAAAGTTCCTTCTCCAGCGGACGGGTGGCTGGCTTCCTCTCAGCCCTGCAGTCCTCCAAGCTTCGCATCCGTGAGTTCGAGCAGGTGTTGAAGGCTGGCAAGCTGGGTCCCGCGGCTGCAGACGACTACGCCAAGCTGGGTGACGGCGATCAGGGCATGATCCGCGAACTCTACCTGAGCTTGCTGGAGCAGGTGGACCCGGAGCTTCGGCGCAAGTTCCTGAAGGTCTACGCCTACTACTGAGTTCGTCGCCCCAGCCAAGGAGTTCCTCATGTTGAATCGCCAGCAATACGGAGCGCTCATTGAGCAGCGTTTGCGCGAGGAGCTTCCGCGTCTGCGCGAGGAGTTTCCGCAGCACGTCGTTCAGAGCTGCTACATCGACAACCTGCTGCCCGAGGCTGAGGCGCGCGAGATCAACGCCGCGTTCCCCGCCAAGGAGACGATGATGCTGCGCAAGAGCCTGCGTGAGAACAAATACGTAGCGGCGCAGATGAACAAGTACACGCCCATTCTGGAAGAGATCATCTTCGCCTTCCAGGAACCGGGTGTAGTCAAGGTCGTGGAAGAGATCACAGGCATCCAGGACATGATCCCGGATACGAACCTGTACGCCGGCGGCATCAGTCTGATGGCGAAGGACAACTTCCTCAACCCGCACCTGGACAATTCGCACGACAAGGATCGTCAGGCCTACCGCGTTCTGAACCTGCTCTACTACGTCACGCCGGATTGGACACACGAGAACGGCGGCAACCTAGAGCTGTGGGACGAGGGGCCGAAGCATCCGCAACGCGAGATCACCAGCGCCTTCAATCGCCTGGCGCTCATGGCGACGCACGAGAAATCGTGGCATTCCGTAAGCAAGGTGAATGTGGATCGCTCACGTTGCTGTGTCTCGAACTACTACTTCTCCGAGAAGCCGCTGGAAGATCACGAGTACTTTCATGTGACCTCGTTCCGCGGCCGGCCTGAGCAGCCCGTGCGCGACATGGTGCTGCAGGGAGACGTTGCGCTTCGGCAAGGTATCCGTAAAATCTTCAAGGGCGGCGTCGCAAAGACGACGCACATGTACGTCAAGGACGAGAGCGAGCAGACCGATCGTCCGGACGGCAAATAGCAAAAGTTTTCCTGGGCTTGGAGCCGTATGGTGCGGCAGCCCGAACTTGGGTAATTTGGATGAGCTGCCTGGCAAGCGGCTTTTGACTTTGGAGTAAGTGAGATGGCGAAGGAAAAATTTGAC